>NZ_CEEDCM010000002.1:0-3936 GCF_979253545.1 Pseudomonas sp. AC112 | reverse complement strand
TGAGCCTGCTCAACGACCAGGACTGGATCTTGATCCGCAGTTTTGGTGCCCACGCGAAGATGCTCGATGCCGCTGAGGACGGCGGATGGGCTGGCATCCAGGAAGCATTGAGGGTGCTTCGCCAGATGGCAGCGAAAATCCAGCCGCAGGCCTACAGCAACCTAGCTTCCGAACAGGAAGGCGCGAAGGTGCTCAAGACGGCTCAGCTTGGGGATAGCAGGCGGCGGCGTCGAACGCAGGACGCTGAGCTCACCCCGTAGCTGTTCCATCTCTGCCTGCAGGCGCCCTGCCTCGCTCAAAAGCCCGCCGTTGGCTTCACGCTCCAGACGCAGCTGCTCCGTCACTGCGTCCAGTTTCCCACTCATTTTTGCCAGCGACTGCCGGGCTTCGGTAGCGGCCCTCTGAGCCTCTGTGAGCGTGTCTGAGCGCTTCTGCTCAGTAGCTGCGGCCTTCGCCTGAAGAATCTCCTGCAGAGCCTCAAATGAGCCTGGGAACGGCTTCTCAAGGCGTTTGAGGTCGTTCGCCAGGGTGTTGATCTCTGAGCTGGTCAGAGCCTGGCTGCGCAGCCACGGGTAGGCCTGGACGGTAGCCCACGCACGTCGCCATGCCTTCCAGGCCGAAAAATTCCACGCGAGCCCTCCAAGTTCAGCGGGTGCTTCGATCATCGTCTGCCAGGACTTGAACCCCAGCTGCCCGATGATCGAGCGGGCGATGGAATCGGTGCTGGGCCTGCCTGAGCTCAGAATTTCAGGGAGGAGCCGCGTCACGGTCTCCATGAACCCCATCCAGGCGGCGGGATTGTCTGCGCCCTGGAGCGCTGAAAGCAGCTCGCCACGGGCCTTGGCGACGGTTTCGGGTACGTACAGCGGCAACTGGTGTTCGGCCATTTTTTGGCTCTCCAAAAAGGGTGTAACTGTGTATAAATATACACCCTTTACACCCTTTATCAATGCTGGTAAGGGTGTATTTTTTGCGCTCTTTCGAAAGGGGCCGAAACGCCGCTTTTGAAGGGGTCAAGGGCGCGCCCGGAGGCCGCAGCCCGCGCAGCCCCCAGCTTCATCGGGGGCGAGCAGGAACGGGCGAGGACGCGGCGAAGCGCACCCTTGATGCCACGCGGCTTGCCAAGCTGGCGATGGGGGTGGGGAACGCTTTTATCCCCGCGCCCTTCGCCTGCCGGGCGAGTCCGGCTCTGCTTTTGCCCTTGATCTGGCTGTTGATCTGCTTTTGATCTGCTCTGCTTTTGGCCCCGCGAGGGCCGACGTTTATGCAAGGAGCGCAGCGACTGGAATAAACATAGTCGGTCATGTTTTTTAAAAACATAGCACCCCGAGCGATATATTGAACTTGGCTTTTGATGTTCGCAGTTAATACAATGTTTGTAATAAGAATAACTAAGGCCGGACTATGCACCAGTTCATCCATATCAATAGTTACAGTCTGACAACCCCCAAAAAAGCAAAAGAGGGTGGCCATTCTGTACGGTCAATAGTTGGTGAAGCTAACCGTGAACCTGGCAATCACCCACACGTAAAAGACCCACAGCCGCCCGTACTTCTCCACGGAAAACCATTGGAATTGCTGGAATCTACGTGCGAGACATGGGCCAGTTCGATGACTGATGCAAAGGGTCGGAAGCTGAGGAAAGATGCCCTCTGTCTGGTCGCTGGGGTAGTCAGTGCGCCGGCTGAGATTGGGGAGGGTTGGCAGGCTTTTCGTGATGATTCGGTCGCCTGGCTCCGGAAGAAATATGGCGATCAACTGCAGACGGTGGTCGAGCACACGGACGAGGATCAACCACACCTTCACTTCTACGTCACCCCTGCACCTGGGCAGCGTTTCGATACGATCCACGAGGGTCGTGCTGCGTCTGATGCGATCAAAGGAACGAAGGTGAAGGCGAGCAAGGAAATCGCTTACAACGCAGCAATGACGCGCTTCCAAGACGATTTCGGGGCTGCTGTTGCTCAGCGTCATGGGATGGATCGGCTGGGCCCTGGTGCGCCGCGTGTGAGTCGGGCCGAGGCAGTGAAACGCAAAGAGACCAGGAAGGAGCTCGGAGCTCAACTGGTGCGCGAGGTGAGGGCAGCAGTTGAGAAGGGCGAGCGTCGTGGGTTCGTCCAGGGCAAAGCCGCTGGCAAGGCTGCAGGTGAGGTTGAGGGCTTAGGACAGGCCAAGGCTGAGTTTGAGAAAAAGAGTCTGTTTGCGAAGTTGACGGATTTCGTTAAAGGCCTGACCAGGGAAAACGAAGATCTCCGGAAAAAACTGAAAACGTCGGAAAGTACCCTCGAAAGCCTATCTAGCAAGTTCGATAAACTTAAGGCCACAGCAACTGGTTATTTCAATCAGCTTAAGAAGGTGTTGCCGGAACTGGAGGATTTGCGTTCAAAGAAGCTCCAATTCGAGTATGAGTCTAAGAGGGTCCGTCAACTCTCGGTCGACCTGGAAAAGACCACTGGTGAGCTTTCGAACGCAAATAATCGTATCGGCAGGCTGGAATTTAAGTTGGGTGAATACCAGGAGAGGGAGGCTGAGGCTGATCGAAAAGCGGCGGAATTGCTGGCTGATTCGAAGGTTGATCTGCAAGTGCCGGTCAGCAAACGAAAAAGAGTCCACGATTCTGAGCTTGATTACCGTTAGGCGTTCGCGGAATATGGGGTCAAGCCTGCGTAAACGACAGGCATAAAAAAACCCAGATCAGCGGCCCTGCAAGGCCTCCCTGGGTTCTTCTACTTAAGTTCGGGGTCAGTATGTATAGCGCGAAGAAGAAATTCAAGTGCCTACCTGCCCGCCAGCATGGCGGGGGTGGGCATGTCAGATGCACAGGTAGGCGTTAGGACGCCTCACCAGGCCCCGCCAGGGGCCGACTCGGAAGAATACGCAAAATCTTCCCCCCCCTCCAAACCAAGTCCTTCGATGGGCGGTTGATCCGGGCCGAAAGGTACTGGCTGCTGGCTGTTGCCCGAGGTTTGCTGTTCACCGAAGGTCGGCGTCAGAAGCTCGACTTCCCCAACCAGATCCACGCCACGACCAAGTGCAAGTACATCCATCGCGCCCAGGTCAAAATCATGAAGTCGAAGGAATTCGACAAGGCGTTTTTCACTGGCCTGGTGACATGCGGTAGCGTCTGGTCGTGCCCTGCATGCAGTGTGAAGATCCAGGAACGTCGACGCCTGGAGATCGCTCAGGGCATCGATTGGGCCTATGAAAACGGCTTGCAGCCGGTGATGGTCACCCTGACTTTTCCGCATACCCGGTGGGACTCAGTGCAGGGGCTGCTCGATGGCCAGAAGGAAGCTTTGACCCGCTTGCGCAAGGGCGCGGCCTGGGATCGTTTCAAGGAATACTCGGGTTATGAAGGCCTGATTCGGGCGCTGGAACTGACCTTCGGCGACAATGGCCCACATCCACATACCCACGAACTTTGGTTCGTATCTCGCGATGCTGTGGCCGACCTTTCGACCGATGAAGCCCGTGCTTTTGAGGCGAAGAAACGGGGCTGCTCGATCTCCGACCTGGATCACCTGGTTGATATGAAAACCGAGGTCATCAAGCGTTGGGAGACGGCCTGCCGGGCGGCGGGCATGCTCGATGACGACAAGGTCGCAGCGTTCCGCAAGCATGCCGTAGACGTGAAGGGCTGGTGCTCCGCCAGTGAGTATCTGGCGAAGATGGATGACGCCAAGCACTGGGGTATTGATCGCGAGCTGGCGAAGGCAAGTAGCAAGGCTGGTAAGGCCAAGGGCATGCACCCGTTCGGGCTACTGGCAGAGGCCGGTGAGGGCAACAAAAAAGCCGGCTACCGGTTCGTTGAATATTCCATGGCGGTCAAAGGCAGGGCTCAGCTTTTTTGGTCGCGAGGCCTGAAAAAACGGGTCGGTATCGTCGAGAAAACCGACACCGAAGTCGCTGAGGAAGAGACGGACAAGGCGGATCTGA